>NZ_CP082834.1 GCF_021278985.1 Citrobacter rodentium NBRC 105723 = DSM 16636 | reverse complement strand
TTAGATCACATTTAAGATGTTTGGCTCGATGGGTTTTTGATGATGCATTCCCTTCTGGTTTGCTGTATTGACTGCCTCTGACTGAGGGTGAAAATGCGCCGTTCAGCCAGGTTTGACTCTTCAAACAGGGGACAGATTTATGGTTTATTAGTTATGTGGGGACAAAAAAAAATTGCGTCCCTAGTTTGGGTGTGAGAAACTTCTTTTGATTTTTAACTCACAGGAAGGGGATCTGTATGGTCTTAAAGAATAATAAAAATAGCGACTGTAATGATGTTCAAAGTTTGTTGGCACAGGGAAATCAATTGCTGGAAGGTGCATACGATATAACGCTAATTGAAATGCGTCTTCTGTATCTGGCATTGACTAAGATTGATAGCCGTAAACCGCAGCCTGCAAATGAATATACATTGTTTGCGAAGGAATACAGGGACACTTTTTCTTTAGATTCGAAAAATTGTTATGAACAGTTAAAATCTGCTGCGAGTTCTTTAGGCTCAAAGCCAATTGTTACGTATGAATGGAACGAGGCAAAAAAAAGGATCGATGCAGTCAAACGATTCTGGTTTTCTTCAATAAGATATGGTGTTGGGAATAGTGAAAGTGACATAACTTTGCGTTTTTCAGATTCGGTCAGTCAATATCTTTATGAACTGAAAAGCGAATTTACACAAATGAATCTTGAACATATGGTGAAACTGGATACACCATTTTCATTTCGACTTTATTCGTGGTTATATAAATATAAGAATCTGAACCGAAATAAGAAACATAGTGGAGTGATCTCGACAGATCCTATAACCATTGAATGGATGAAGGAGCGAACCGGCCTTACAGGGAAATATCCAGTATATAAGGATTTTAAGAAACGGGTGCTTGATCCTGCTGTTGATATTATCAATGCAAATACGAATCTGAGTGTTACCTATGAAGGTATCAAGTCCGGCAGAAAGATCGAGTCTGTTGTGTTCACATATCTTGTAGAGAATGAAACATATGATGGAAAAAAAATAGCAACTAAACCGTTACGTCCTCGATTGCCATCAAGACCAAGGGTCATTAAAGGAAGCTCTGCGGAGGTTGCCTGGGCAAAAAAATGTATCGATGTTATGAAAAATTACCTTATCTCTTTAAGGGAATATGATGATAAGTTAAAATTATCAAGGCCAGATCTTCAGAAGGTTAAGTTATGGCATGAAATAACCGGATGGGATTTCGAAGAGTCGTTCTGGTTTAGTGATTAAAGAATGCTGCTGTTTACGTTACCCGTTTTTTCTCTTTTTATAACTCACTTAAAAGAGAGGATGATATGAAAGATAACATCGTGGATTTTCAACGTATCAGGAGAGACCTGGGCGCTCATTCAACAGATGTTGCAAATGATGCCGTTTATTCTGACAAAAAGAAAACATCCAGGTTCTTTTATCTGCTGACACCTGTCAGATACCTTCTGGCTGCTTTCCTTTATCTGGTTGTTGTTATTCCATTGGGGATTCTTGCGGGATTTCGTTTCTTGTTGCAGTTTTTAGGCGGTATCGCAGTGATGGGTTTAACTATCGCCTGGTATATGGGCGCAGATGTCAGTGGTTACGTTGTTCTTGCTGCATGGATCGCCTTAACTGTTTGTGGTTGCGCAGAGCAGATTTTTGAATGGTGGATCGAAAGCCGTTTTGCGTTCCGTCTTTTTGGTATCGGGAGAACGCCGGAAGAATGAGCGCCGATCTTACAGACAGTAAAGAACAATGCAGGATAGACAATCATGGTCAAAATGTTAACATTTTATCCATGATTGTCCAAAAACGATGTTTTTGCCTGTGCCTGCCGCAGGCTCTTTTAAAAGGAATATGAAATGATATTTAACCGTAATAAAAAACGAGATGAACAACAGAATTCTTCTGTTGTTTTGCCATCAACTGAAAATGTATTCTCTGATTTTATTAAGAACAATCCAGCTTTGACAACCAATGCTTTTACAGCCATTGGGGAGGTTGATTGTTTTACTAAAGTACCCTTACTCTCAAATAAGGAATCAGAGTTTTTAGGCATTCTTTCACGTAATATTATACCTGATTATTCCGTTTTTCCCAAAATACGACTCATTGAATTTGTTCGTCCTCATGGTAGCGAGGAAGCTGTAAAAGAATTAATCCGTGAAGTGCAGAATATAACCTGTGATTTTGTCCTGAAATCATATGATGAAACAGTCCTTGCTGTTATCCAGTTTGGTGAAACTGCAACCGTCAGACAGCAAAAGAAAAAACTGATTATCCAGCGTGTGTGTGCTATGACAGAAATTTCTTTTTTCGAATTTAAAAATACTGTCGATATGATGGGGAGCGAAGACTTTTGTCAGTTCCTGCGGGATGATGAAGAGTAAAAATATTAGAAATTAAAAATAAGCCCACATATTTGCGGGCTTAACAAACGCATTGTCATAATTTATTGTCTGTTATCCTCTAAAATAATTAATAATGGTCCTAACATAGTTGTAAATACCAATGCTGCTATACCAATCATACCGTACTTGTTTGGTACACATGATAATAATAAAGAGCACGTAGATACAGTTATATAAAATATTCTGAAGTTACTTTTTTTAAATAGTGATGATATATATATTATACATAACGCTATAAGATTAAACGCGATTGAATTTATCATTGTTTAATCCTCTTTTAATTGGTCAGCACATATCGATCTTACCGCCCAGTAACATAAAAATGAAAACCGTTGTTACTGGGAGCAACATTGCCAGGATGAAAACGATTAGATTACTTTTCCTGCCAATATTGAATACTATACCAGCCAGCAATACTAAAAAGAAAAATGCAACTGGTACTGTCCATGTAATGACAGGATGATAGTTTATAATGCCTAAATCAAAGATGCAGTGTTCCATAGATTGAGTGCCCTAATGTCTGATTATAAACTGGTATTATTACGTATCGTCACTTCACAAAATCTTCTGGTTTTATACTTGATTTAAACTCTTCTTCTTTAGAACGTTCTTTTTGCCATGCTATATACCATACAAACAAAACAACAGTTCCAATGACAAAGTACGATGCTGGTTCCAGTAATGCTGAGATACTGTCACCTGAAAATTTCCATGCACCATAACCCGCAAGAACCAGTCCAATAACAGGCTGCACACAGAGCATGTAAAAATTGAATACAGATTTAATTATCTTTATGAGCATATTTTTATCCCCTTTAATAGTGTGTAATAAAACACTCTATTTATTCACGGTTGGTCTTCCTGCTTTCGGGCTGTTTTTCCTTATATCATCAAACAGCCTCCGACGTTCTTCTGCTGATACCAGACGTAACGCTGCCAGTGCTGCTCTGATTACTTCAGCACGGCTTGCACCGTACTTGTTCTGGAACTCCTGCGCTGTATCCAGATCATCATCTGTCATAGTCAGATTTATACGCGTTACTGCGGATGCCGATGCTGGTTTTTGTGCAGCAGAACTTACAAACTGGCGTAAATCCAGTGGTTTAATTTCCTGATCTATTTTCTTTGGGATCTTTGCCATAAGGTATCCTTTTTATAAGGTGTGTAACTATACACATCATTTATGGCAGGGAAAGTTCCGGCATCCACGTACTGCAAATTGCCAGGCTTGGTCAGATAAGCCATCCCCGCCGTATATCGCATCGGATATGGGTATATTATCAAATTTGGTGTGTAATAATACACATTACAGAATATCCGTTTCTTTTAACAATAACTCAATCTCGCCACGGGCTTTGTTTCCCCGTTTATCATCGTATTCATGTACGCCCATACCGTTGTTATAGGCTTTTTTATGCGCAGTACGCATATAGATACGCTGGCGGGGAACCGGAAGCCAGTCTGGATCATCATTGAGTTGTCGGCGCAGTTCTGACGCTTCACTGTCTGACGGGTTAGTTGAGCACTTATTCAGGACAATCCATGCTTTCATTGACGGATTGACTCCGGCCTGTGCTGTTTTAATGTCGAAAACCAGCCGTCCCAGTGTGTTGATCTCAATGCCTGATCCTGGCTCAATGAATGTGAAAAGAATGTGAGCACAACTCAGAGCTTTAACGAACGCCGGAGATTTCATGCCTGGTGTATCAACAAACACATAATCAAAGCGGGCGGCCAGCTTTTGTGCCATAGCCGGAATATCCGTGTAGCATTCGAAATACGGTATTTCTGACAGTCTGGCGTTGGTTTTACGATCCTCGATGAAATCCTTGATACTTCCCTGTGAGTCTGTTTCCAGGAAACAGGCTGTTTTCCCTTTCTTTATGACACATACACATAAGGAACAAAGCACGGTGCTTTTTCCTATGCCGCCTTTGTGTCCTGCAACTGTAATGATTTTTCCCATCACAAAATCCTCCCGGCTAAATAGTGTGTATTAATACACAATCTTTTGTGGTGAAAGTATAACCGTACAATTGCGTGCTGGCAATAGTTTAATAGTGTGTATTATTACTCATTATTAATGCGCTCAGGGTATCCAAGAAGCTGTTTTGCAAGCTGTGGATCGCAGGTAAAGGACAGGCCACTTCCTGTAAGGACGTCCAGCGAAAAAACGCGGGTGTAAATCTCGGTGCTTCTTGCATAACGGTGTCCCAGCAGGGATTGCAGGACGCGCGGAGGAACGCCACTCATTGTCAGGTGCATGGCGTAGCTGTGGCGGAACGTGTGAGGAGTGACCGGAACCGAAAATGTTACGCCGTCACGCTCTGCCCGTGCCACTGCGGTGTTTATCCAGTTCAGCGGTGTCTGTCTCGATGTTATGTCCCACACAGGCTGATGTTTGATCCGCTTTTTCCAGGTCGCCAGGTATTCCCGCATACGCAATGCGTATCCGGCATCCAGAACAGGAACCAGCCTTACAGCAGGCTCTGGTGGTTTTCTGTATCGCGGATCAGGATGTAATGGTGGATGCCTGGTGGTCGGGCGTCCAGGTCTTCTTTCTGCTTCTTTTATACGTTGCTTGAGTGTTTTCAGGATCACCACGGGTTGCGGGTACTGGCGCGTCGGAGTCAGCATAAAATCAGCAGGTTTCAGCGCCAGAGCTTCATTCAGTCGTGCTCCGGTATTCCAGAGTGTCTCAAAGTACATGCGGATGCTCAGATCATCAATGTAGGAGAGAAGCAGTGAGACTTCCGGTGCTATCAGATATTTTGGCATTCCTGCGCCAATCTGTGCCGCCAGATCCCGCATATTACGGGCTGCATCGGGAGAGATGGTTAAATTCCAGGCGTCGCTACGTGAAATCTGGAAAATTTTGGCGGGTAAGTGACTCAATTTTTAAATCTCCGCACCTGTTTTTTTGGGATGTGTCAGCAATTATGACCTAGAGCAGAGGTGCGTCCGACAATAAAAATTCCGATCACCAAAAAAAATTTTGGACATTTTTTCCGATAATGCATTTTTGTCCAGGCGGATATGAACGGCAGGGCAGGACGAAATCTGGAAGTTATCCTGAATTACCCAGGATATGGGCGCGTATGCCGGAGCAGAGCACCAGATAAAGGAAATGAATTTAGTGTATGTTGTAACTAATAAGGTCTGGACAGAAAATGCTGTATGTCCAGTCTGTGCTGGAATTATACTGGCAACCATGATCATCACAGGAAGAACGAGTAACAGATGGCGACTGAGTGGGTGGATGTGGCTGATAATGCCGTAAAAATAGGTTTGGGGTCGTTGCTGACTATTTTAGGGGGGTGGCTGACTCTTAAGCTAACACAAAAGCACGAATTAAAAAAAGAAGCGGCAGTACAGGGATTAAAAGATAAAGAAATAAAAACCAAACGATATGTGGAATTTCTGGCCTTGTCTCAATCTCTCATGCAAAAATATTTATATGAGCAGTGTGAAGCAAATAACGATGATTATCTTGCCTATCTTCGCATACATAATGAGATAACGATCACGTCAGGTTTAGCCATAAGGAAAGCAGCATTTAAACTCCAGTTTGATGTTTCTACTTTCATTTTCTACAACAAAATACACGACACAGAACTCATTAATGCACTGAGGGATAAGGCTAGAAATTCTGTTTCCATGTTTCAGGCCATTGTGAATGAGGAAATCTGCAACGGAAAGTTTGGCACAGCAAGCCAGTAGCGCTGGGCAGAATTCCCTGGCTGTCCAGGTGAGCCAGGGAATTAAACGAAGGTGTAAAAAAGTCGCTGGCGCGGCTAGTTTGATGTTCTTTGGAGGTAACGTTTACCTAACCCATAAACAGCAACCCACAGCAGGCATGGGATCAGGATTACCGATTCGTACCTGAGGTAATCGCTTAAGGTAAGGCTGGATTCAAACCATGAGAGCAAAATAACCGCCCATACAGCACTTACCAGAATGGCACCGTAAAACATGTTCTTGACGTTCATAAGACACCACCGCTGTTGAAATGGCTGGTTAAATTATACTAGGCCAGCTCCAGCACAGCCAGCAGAACTGGACGAAATTACCTGAATGTCCAATGTGAACGGAAGAAAGCCAGATATGGTAGAATATTAAAATTCACAGGTATTATTAGCATATAATTTGGATTGCGCTATGACGAAGAAGACCTTAGCTGAAAGATTTGAAGTGCTTGAACAAGAGTACAATTCTGTCATGTCGACAAAATATATGGGAACAAGTGCATTTAGTCACAGAAGCCAGGAATATATTGATTCGGCTAAAGGTAATAACTGGATTGCAAGAGCAAAAAAGTTACTTGAAGACAGTTATGGAAAGGAATCTGATTACTACAAAGATTTTAATGATACACAAAGGATTGCTTGGTCTAGTAATTATCAGGGATTGGTTAGACATTACAAACCTATTTTTGATGCAGCCAGAGACGATTTAACTTACTCCGGCACGGCATCGACTATAGCAACAAAACATGCCGAACTGGATTTGATTATAAATATACTCAATAAATTTCCAGCTTTTTGTCGTCAATTAAAGCAACGATACAATGACAGAACGCCGCTTGAAATTAATGACGAGTATGATGTACAGGATCTTGTTCATGCTCTTCTGCTGCTGCATTTTAATGATGTCAGACCTGAAGAAAATTCACCTAGCTTCGCAGGTTCATCATCCAGACAGGATTTTCTTCTGAAGAAAGAGAAGATTGTCATTGAAGTGAAGAAAACTCGCCGCTCTCTAGGGGCAAATAAAATTGGAGAGGAACTGCTCATTGATATGGCCCGTTACCGTGCACATCCGGACTGTGAGACGCTAGTATGCTTTGTATATGACCCTGAAGGTTGGGTGACTAACCCTAAAGGTGTGATAGACGATCTTGAGGGGAAAGATACCGAAGGAAAGACTAGAGTCGTGATAGCTCAGTTCTGATTTTCACTATGCTGGACAGAATGACCTGTATGTCTAACTGCCTGGCGAATTAAACCGGAGCGAGGGTAATCTTGTTCAAAAATACTGTAGCGATCGCAGCTGAGGATCGCGCTGGCCAGCGCGATCGATGCGTCACCGGCGCAAAGCTGATTTGTTGTTTTACAGTGAGTTAGGTTGTTTGCAGTGCGAAAAATATCGGTGAGTATTTTTGATAGAGTCATTAACGGCGGTGCGCTACGTGAAATCCGTGAAAAAGCAGGGGATATACGAGGGGTATTTTTCACGTAGCAACACCATTACAGCCTACCGTTCAGCAGACCATCCATCATTTTTCAAAACCAGTGTAATACGTTTTGTTTGTTTCTCTTTCAAATCAGACTCAAGTCCTAAAAATGCAGCCCGAACATCATCGCGTTTCGCCCATTCAGCGATACTGGTGGGACTGAATGTGTAATTCACCTGCGTGATCTTCATTCCCATAGCATCACCAGGTTCGGTAAAATCAACTATCTCATCCACCTTATAATGACCGACGCAAAAATCAGGTCGTTCCGGAGACTTCAGATATTTTTTCCCCTCATCCGTCAGAGCATATTCACGACCAGGCACTTTTTTACCCGTCTTAGTAAAACCAATAACGTCATCAACCAGGGTATCTTTTACTGTTAATAAATCGGCTTTAACCAGTACATCCAGCGCAGAAAACTGTCGAGAATTTATTTCATCTGCCCGTTCCTGAGATGTATATCGATTAGCCTGAGCCACAGCTACCTGAACCGGATAAGGCTTACTATCAAATATTCCCAGCGGACTAATGGTAATGCATTCCTTCTCTAGTCGAGTATTAATAGCTTTTTCAAAGTTTTGCTTATTAGCATCTTTTGGTGAATCACACCCTGCCAGCAAGAATGAACTCAAAGCAACAAAAATAACCACTACTTTTTTTGATTTGATCATCATTTTCCCTCTTTATCAAACGATAAAATTTCTTGCCAGCGCCGCTGGCTGTTCTGTCCCCTCCATTTGCCGTCGCAAACTTGTTTGCGACGGCATCACGATTATTTTATTCAACCTGCCCAGGTTGCAGTTTGTCAATGAGGAAATCTTCCATGAAATGGCCCTCATCAAGCAGCTTCTGTAAAGCAAGCGGACGCTTGCCATTACCAGACCATTCTCTGATCTCGCCATTTTCATCCTTAAAGCGGTATTTAGCCTTTCTTACTCCGCCTTTGGCTTTCCGCCTGGTTTTCACTGTATCAGCTGTTACAGGAGCAAGGAGTGATTCGGGATCAAGACCTAAAGATATGATGTATTCAATGGCCTGCTGACGTTTGGCTTCAAGTTCCTGGCGTTCAGCCGCTTCACGTTCAGCATCTTCACGACGTTCTTCAATAACAACGTTGAGCTTTTCCTGCATTTCGAGCAACTGCTCAAAATCAATCTCACGGGCAAAAACACGCAATGAACGAATATTCATCATAGTCCGGCTGATAATGCCGTATTCATCTTCTTTAGTCAGTTCGCTCATAATTAATCCTCTTGTTTAGTGGACGTACTTCCAGACGCCGGAAGGAACCTTATCATAAAGTTTATTCATCACCAGTTCTGCGCGGCGATGGTCTGCGGCAGAATAAAATGCCTCTGATTCTGATAAAGGCAGCTTGTAACGGTTAATCTCAATAACTTTTTCAAGAGTATCTCTTGATGTACATTTTCTTAACTGAAAAAGCCATTCCTGCTTTGTTTTCACTTCTTAGCCCTTGCCGGAAAACCCAGCTTCCCTGTTTTCTTATCCTCAAGAACAAGAACTGTATCATACGTTCCACTGTTTTTCTTTTTAAATCCATTAATCAAATCGGTTTTCCCTGATTTAACCAGTTTTTCTGCCTGCGCCTGGGTGATTTTCTTACCAGAAAACTCACTCCAGATTTTAAATTCACATCCGGTACAGAAATAACCTTTTGGTCTGATAACAATATGTTTACCACAGGAAGGGCAGGGAGAGTCCAGGCGTTGAAACTGCCCTGCTGGCGCAGCGGGTTCAATCTTCATCTCGCCCAGGTCAACATCAGAAATCATGCCTGTCAGTTCACCGTACAGCTCATTAATAAACTCTTCAACCGTCAGGTCGCCATTTTCAATGGCTGTCTGCTTTTCAGACCATAATGCTGTCATATCAGGATTAACTGCTATACCAGGCAGGGCATCAATAAGCGCATATCCGGTATCAGTAGGAATAAGTTTCCCTTTTTCCAGCGTGATATAGTTTCTTTTCTTCAGCGTTTCCAGAATGGCTGCGCGGGTAGCTGGCGTACCAATGCCACCATGTTCATCCTTTTTATCCCGATCTTTATCCTTCAGTAATTTTTTAATCACTGGATCAGTGACAAAATCTGCGACACGAACAAGCGCGGCAAGTAAAGTGGCTTCGGTGAATAATGGCGGTGGTGTTGTTTTCTTCTCATTCACAACCACTTCTTTTGTCGTCACTGTTTCTCCTGTGCGAATTTTACAGAGCAGTTCAAAAGCGGAATCATCATTATCTTCTGATTCACCTTCGTCTGTGGTTTCCGCGCCAAGAAACGCCTCAAATCCGCTGTCAGTTGTTTTTCTGGCACGGGCACAGAACGACTCATCACCACACTGAATGGCAACCGATACTTCCTGGTATGCTTTTTCAGGCATGAACTGAACAAGATAGTGTTGTGCGATCGCCAGGTAAACATTGCGCTCGTCGGTGCTGAGTGCGTTAACATCAGGCACACTGGCGGTCGGGATTATCGCAGTATGCGCAGTCACCTTTGCACTGTTAAACGCTTTGCTTTTACGTGCAGAATCAATATCCAGCGACTGAGGAAAGACTGATTTCAGGGCATCGATAACCTGCGGTGCTTCGCTGAATTGTTCATCAGAAAGATATGAGCAATCAGAGCGGTTATAAGTAATCGCTTTATATTTTTCACGTAATTGTTGCGTAATATCCAGCGTTTTTTGTGCCGTCATTTTGAACTTTTTGTTCATGTATTGCTGGAGTCTGACCAGGTTAAACGGCAACGGCGCAGCCGTTTTTTTATCATCAGTTGCTGCCGCTTCAACTGTAGCCGGTTTTCCGGCAAGGGATGCAGCCGTTCCGTCTGCCCACGCTTTATCAAGTAATTTACGGTCTGTCAGCGGAGCAAATTCCCCTGGCTTCCAGTTCGCCCTGATAACATCAGCACCACGCTGAAAGACTCCGGTCATGGTGTAGTAAAAACTGGATTTATGGTTCTGGTTAGCACGGGTACGGTTCACAATCAGGCCAAGAACGGGAGTCTGGACGCGCCCGACAGACAGAACACCCTGATATCCTCTGGCCTGTGCCGGAATGGTGTAAGCACGCGTCATGGAGAAGCCATAGACGGCATCAGCAACTGAACGCGCCAGCGCCTTAAGGTAAAGCCCTTTGAAATCACGATTATCTTTAAGATTTGCCAGTGCCTTTTTCACTGCCGGAAGCGTGTTGTCGTTAATCAGAACGCGCTTTACGGGTTTTGTGTTTCCTGCATATTCCAGGACTTCATCAACAAGTAGCTGTCCCTCATCATCAGGATCGCCAGCGTGAACAATTTCAGTCACGTCTCCACGTCTGATAAGTTCGAGAATCGTTTTAACCTGTTTTGCTGCACTTTCAACAGGCTGATACTTCACGGGATAAAGACGTAAAGGAAGCGTTTCAACCTTCCAGGCTTTGTATTCAGGATTATAGTTTTCCGGCGGCTGTGATTCGATAATATGACCAAAACAGTTAGTCACAATGGCGTTATCACTTTCAAACCAGCCATCATGGCGGGTAAAATTGCCACCAAGTGCCTTAACAATATCATTTGCTACTGCGGGTTTTTCTGCGATAAAAAGTCTCATTTTGTTATCCTTTACATTGAATTAATCTTTTTGCACAACGGATAGCACGTTCTTCTGATACTGCCTGTTGCCAGTTATCTTCACTTACTGGATGTCTGAATCTGCGTTCACAGCCATTAAAGGCAAAAATTCCCTCACGGTTAAGTATATTAGTTGCGATATCCTGGTCTTTAATTCTCAAAAAGGCTGTTACGGCAAAACCAGAATATGAAGCAATTTTTGAAATAATGCATTCATCAGCTTTTATTAACGCTGCAAAAGGAACTATCTTTTGATGTCCACATGAAATCACAGGGAGTGTGTGAATATCATAATAAGCTATTGAATGACAATCCATGCGGGTATCATCAATAGCTGCCAGCCAGAATCCTGTCTGGTCTTTTATTTTTCTGCTAATATCTGAATCTGAAACACCAGGATTTAATAAATATCCACCATAACAGACATGGAAGGGGTGAGCAGATTCATCAATATCAGGAAGTTCTTTTACCGGATTTTCTTTCCAGTCCTTCAGAACACCAAATTCAAGAGCATCCAGCAAAAACTTTCGTTCAAATCCATCAAACAATGCATATTGCATATGAAACCTCTCAAAGAAGCTCTGATTTGTTGACCTCATGGTGAACCAGTTCACCATTGCGTAAGACAAACAGATAAGAAAACTTTCTTTCCTTATCTTTCAGCCAGTTTTTGTATTCAGAAAGGATAAACGGCCAGTCATCAGTGCTGTAATGAGATTCGATGACACCAGAATAACAACGGCTACCGTCATCACTCTTTTCACCTGTGAATACAATACCTTCTCCTGGAATTTCGATATAATGACCACTGTTCCATTCAGGGAATGGGGGGATATCAACCGACATTTCTGCCGTTTTATAGTCAATAACTCTCGACACACCTATTATTATCGTTACCATCTTTTTTAGTCTCTACGGATTCATTTAAACCAGCCATACGGATATGCAGGGAACGTCAACCAACTCTCAATCAAGAATTCCGTTTCTTCATTCCAGTAAAAATAAAATCCTCTTTCATTGAACCAGACATTAAAACCATTGATATTGCCTATTTCTTTTGCACCAGAATATAAACGCTCAACATAGTAATAAGGCTGAAATGAATCGAAAGTCGTTGTTCTGACAAACTCCTGACGTGATGATTTTAATATGGTGTCACGTTCATCTTCAGGGTCCACCATTGCACCTGTATTAATATCAAAACCAATATATAAAGTTGTCCCCGTCATGGCTTGTTTTACGAATTTCTTCCAGAGCTTATTATTAATGGTTATTACATGCTTCTGAATTATATCTACGAACTCTTTTCTGACTATATCACCGTAATCCTCGACTCTTTTTTCAGGAACGCTGATAACAAACTCAACAGTATCACCTTTATCATGGTTAAACAGAGGCTTTAAAGGCTCTTCGCTTTCAAAATTACTTCTGAATGCCGCTACATCACGAACAAAACAGGACATATATTCATATTTTTCATCCTTAAACATCCCCTGTAAATCTTCACCATGTTGCAAGGCATACAGGCAAACTCGCTCATACAGGGATGATTCCGTTACAGTGACGTAAGCTGCACCTTCTGTCATTAAGTCATTGACACGGATATCAGCACTAATCTGCACTTCACCACCGATTCTTTTATTGAATCGTTCTTTATCATGTTTTGTCATCATTGTTTTTATCCTCTGATTTAAAGAGAAGCCTTTAAAATTGCACAAAGATAAAAAGACAGAGTCATTAGTATCCCTAATAAAGCGATGATAACCATCTCAACTGTTTCAGATATATTAAATTTTCTGTGTACAGTTCTTAATAAAAATTGACCCGTTGCCACCCAGAAGGCAAAGAAACAAACCACGAACACTGAATTATCGAGTAAATCGTATAACGAATACATCCAGTGACCAGCCGGATATGGCAAACCAAAAGAAGAGTGCATTTTCTTTGTCCCTTAATTTCTAATACGCCATTCCCACGGTGGAACCGGATTTGTATCAGCCCATAAACCACGCTTTTGTTCCTGCGCTTCCCGTTGCAAAGCCGGTAATGACTCATCCGCGTTGTAACGTTCATATACCCATGCAGCGCCAGACTGAACCATAAAGCGGCTGGCATCCGTGCCGTTCGTCGTGAACACACGACCGATAATGCGTCCGTAGCGGTCTGTCTGCGTATAAGAGACGGTAACTGATTGTCCTGCGAGCAGAGCTTTAAGCTGATTTGCTGACCAGCGCCCGAAAGCCTGTTTTTTCTCCGGTGCATCAATGTTTGCCAGGCGAATCCTGACAGGCTTTTTATCCTGCAATACTTCAATGGTATCGCCATCGAGAACACGAATAACTTTCCCCTGGATTTCCTGGTTAAATGTAGAAAGTATTCCTGCTAAAGCATCAGGTATTCCACCTGCATTTGCAGACTGAAAAGCAGTAAACAGGAATAAAATCACGCTTAACAAAATCCTCATTCAACATCTCCTTTTCTGTTTCTACGATAAAATAGTTCTTCCAGTGCACTAAAATTAAATGTAAACCAGACCACAAAGCCAACAACAACTGACGACCAATAAAAATATCGAATGGAACCGTCAACAGACTCCTGCCAGTCAGCAGCATCAACTAACGTTGTTATACATTTATTTTTTAATACATGTTCAGTTGTGGAGTTTGTCAACTCCATATCCTGTGGTACGCCCTTTTCGAAAAGACAGACGTTAACCTTATCAGAAGGAGTATCGGTTATAAGCCCCCTGGCCTCTTTTAAAAATGAACCAGCAATTGAGTTATTAAATAAAAAAAACATAAAAACAACAAATAAAGCTATTGATGGAGTCGTGATAAAACTAAAAACAAAAACTTGCCGAAGCATACGATTAACACAACTGAATTTATTCATCATAAAACTAACGCCCTTCGGTTGTTCAACGCCGCAAATCCCAGATTAAAATCTGGAATCTGCGGCGTTTACCTTTATCTCTGTTCGGAAGGATTCTGGATAAATTTTATTTCATCAATTTCTTCAACTGAAATACGCTCTGGTGTAGTCCTTAAACAAGAAGCCATAAGTGGCGTTTCTTTCCCCTTCTCCACGCTACCCAACACAATTCTGGTCGGGCAATTCTGATTAACAGCCTCCAGTAAACGGTTTAACTCGTCATCAGAATGAGTCTCTTTTACCTTGTTAATATCAGATGGTGCGGTTACAAATCTAGTTACATTCATAATTATTGTCCTGCAAATAAAAGTCTGACACAGGCTGATAGTAGCACTTTGCAAACTCCAGATTAAATCTGGAGCCTGCAAGAATGACATTAGGATTACTTACAACCTTCTGACCAGCCAATACGATTCATGGCAGGAGAACAATCAGATTTAACCAATTTACCTTTCATCCATTCAGCTTGTTTTTTCCCCGCATCGGTATTCTCATAGCTTTGTCTTTCCATATTACTTGCACCAGTTTTCTGACTGTTAGCCGAGTTCTGTTTTGCAAAAGCAGAAAAGGTCGTCAGTGACAGAATCATTGCATAAACTAATGGTTTCATTTTTATCTCCTTTCACATAGATAATTTATTACCAGCCACCCGCAAAACCTGCGCCAAGAACAGTGTTATGAGATGAATCCCATGAAACGTTAAGGCGCACGTTTGTGTTTAATGACGTTTTATATTGAATGCCTGCTGCAATCGCATTTCCATTCTGATAATTACCAACGCCAATACCATATGAGAAACTATTTTCAGCAACATACGGGATTGATGATATTGCTGTTACACCTGCAATACCGGCATTAAGACGTTTTTCCGCACGTTCAATTTTACTGTTTAATTGTTCGAACCGCTGATTTGATTGATTGCTTAACTGACTGAATCGGTTATCTGTATAGTTATTCGCATTTAGTTCAGCTTTATCGGCTGCATTCTGAGCATACTGTATGCTTTGCTCGTATTTTTCATTGGTATAACTGATACCTTGTTGATATTTCTTATCCGTATAGTTGTTTGATGTGCTGATTGCCTCATTTTTGGCATTGTTGATATTGGTATTCAACTCTGTTTTCGTATCACTGATTTTACTGTCAGTATAACTGTTGGATGAACTGACCGCGTCGTTCTTTGCCTTGTCGATACTGGCGTTCAGTTCTGTCTTCGTGTCACTGATTTTGCTGTCAGTGTAACTATTCGACGAACTGACCGCGTCGTTCTTTGCCTTGTCGATACTGGCGTTCAGCTCCGTCTTCGTGTCACTGATTTTATTGTCAGTATAACTGTTGGATGAACTGATCGCGTCATTCTTCGCCTTATCAATATTGGCGTTCAGTTCCGTCTTCGCATCACTGATTTTGCTGTCGGTGTAGCTGTTCGACGAACTGATCGCGTCGTTCTTCGCCTTGTCGATACTGGCGTTCAGTTCTGTCTTCGTGTCACTGATTTTGCTGTCAGTGTAACTGTTCGACGAATTGATCGCGTCATTCTTCGCACTATCAATATTCGTATTCAGTTCATTTTTAGCATCTGTAATTTTATTGTCTGTATAGTTGTTTGCGTTCTTTTCTGCCGCTTCAGCTTTTTCTGCCGCATCTTTGATTGCCTGGTTAGCTGTCGATTGAGCATTTTGAGCAACCGTATTAGCAGAGTTCGCTGTATTTTGCGCCGTATTCGCTGTGTTCTGTGCATTCTGTGCCGCTGAATTAGCCTCATTTGCTGTTGTCTGAGCTTTATTCGCGGCTGTTTGTGCGTTTTGCGCAGTAGACGCAGCAGTATTCGCAACAGACTGTGCATTTTGCGCTGTAGAAGCAGCACCATTTGCAACATTTTGTGCATTCTGTGAGTTTGACAGTGCACTATTAGCTATGCCTTTTACACCATCGACACAATCCGAAATGTTAAGAGTCTCCTTGTTACCCGTAAGGTGATACTCACAATCTGCATATGCACTACCAGCAGATAAGCACAATAAAATAGCTATAATAGATTTGGTTACTTTCATTTCTGATACCTGTGATTGTAACTAATCATCACATTTCGTTGGCGCGAAATGTGATACTTGCAGTACCCTGATACCCGTTGGCGCGGGTATCAGGTTTTAATTAACCTCTGACACGACCAAACTTACTCATGATTTTCGATATAGCAGCAGGATCAGCCGTTGAACACTGATTCAGAAATGCTTTACGGGCATCAAATGTTTTACTCCAGCGAATGCTTCCTTTTTTCTTTTTCAGAATATTAAAAAAATCCTTTTCAGCACTTCTGCACTCACTCCCTCCACCTTGCCCGACTGCTTTTCCATATAAGCAAAGTACCGAAGCGCAAGGATCAGATGCATTAGCATTTGTTGATATTAATCCTAACGCCAGCAAGGCAGGTAAAACCACTCTATTTTTTCCAGTCATTTTTCACCTCGTTTTGTGCTTTAATGAAAACTATTTTTCCCTGTTCAGGTAAAAAACTTTTCTCGTTTCGCCACTCCACGACTGCTGTTGCCCCTTCCATCTTCAACAGATCTCTGATTCGAAACCACAGCCCAGCATCATGTGTTGTCACTACAATCCTGTCCGCATGAGCCAGAGCGTAATAAAACGTCGGCGTTCTGGCCTGTACTCCGGATAAGGAAGTGATCTCATAAACCCATCCTTTACCGCTAACGTCTGACTTTATGACACCGTGAAAATCGGGGACATATGGCAATGAGGGATTGATCACTTCATTTGCCTTTTCAAACTGCACGGGTGTTGGCTCTGGCGGTGATGAACAACCAGCAAGGATAGAAATCAATAAAAACACTAACTTCTTCATCATGTTCTCCTTTATGCCGCTTTATCGAGATCAGGAACTTCTTTTACTGCCAGATACCCTTTTGCGACGATTTCATTTTCAAATACTTTCTGTGGAGGCATAACCAGCTTTCCTTTCTTCCTGGGGAAAATGTTTGCAAGTTCCGGAGCAACCTTCACAAAATCACCAAAGAAATACTCATGGAGATAGTAGAATGCCTTTTCACAACGAATCGGGTTTTCTCCCTTCATTGCCAGGATTTCTTCACTAAATTTCAGTGTAAGTAGTTCATTTGTTGTTACCAGTGGACGCTCAATAAGGCTTTCTGATTCAGATCTCGATGTTCCTCCACGACTACGACTTTTGCTTTTCGAACCGATAGTTACTGTTCGTGTTCCCATCGCTTCTGATAACTCCCGCGCATCTTTAACATCAGAAGCGGAATAAACGATTTTACAGGGTGCACTTGCCAGTAATGTTTTACTGCCTGCATAACTGTAGATTTCCTCAAGCTGAGAGCCGACCTGGTAAACAATCAACAATTTCAGCTTGTAACCAGCAATGAGTCCAGATTTACTCTTGATGTAATCTACAGCACCAATTGACGGGAATTCATCCAGTAGAAAAAGGCAGTCATGTTTTATTTCCGGATCATCCGTTGGCATCTTTTCAAGATTCACCTGTATAGCAAGCTGAAAGAAAATATTTGTTATTTTTTCAGCCAACCTGGCATTATCACCAGAAATACAGAAATAAATTGTCATCCGCTTTTTCCGCACCTGCCGCAAATCAAAATCATTTCCATCAGTAGCATTTGCCACATTGGGGTTAGCAAACGGTGATAATCCATTAAGAAAGTTGCTTTTGAGTTGTGCTTTTGTTTTATCCTCCATCTCAATGAATGCCTTAAGGCCAGCGACACCAATATCAGCAAGCGTTTTGTCTTTCCCCCTTAATTCTGAACGAATATCATTCATGAATGAAAGAAGATGTTCGGGTTCTGCACGCTCAAAAAGCTGATTAATTTTAGACATTGAGAAGACAGGCTCAATATCAAGCGTTTTTAGTCCAGCCTTATCATTCTTAATCATAAACCATAAAGCGACAGCATAAGATTTAAAAACACCCCCCGCCGTCTTATTAAGATAGCTACCAGCATCCGCACCATCTGTCTTATAGGGGTAAATAATCAACGCAAGATTTTCAAGCTGATTAAAACCTTCACTCGTTCCCATGCTGACATAATACAAAGGGTTAAAGCGGTGCGTTACCGGACTAAAGGGATCAAATTTATAAACCTCATGACCTAAAATCACCTTCCTGATAAGACTGGTGATATTAAAACACTCCCTTTTTGGATCGAGAATAATAACACTCCACCAGTACTTCATAAGATTAGTGATGACTATACCTGCACCTTTACCAGCCCTTGTTCCGGCTCCCATCGCACTGAATGCTGCTCCCACATAGCGTATGATTTTCTTGTCTTTTATACCAACGATAATCCCGTCTTTTTCGTCACCGTCAAGCGTGAAACTGTTAGACTCACGAATATCATTAGTTGTCGCAAATCGCGCATCACCAAAAATATTATCTTTCTTCTCGTTCAGTTTTATTAACGCCGCAACAGGGATAATAAGAGACACGACAAATCCTGCTCCAAGTGCAACAAAGGCTAAAACTCTGATATCCGTAGTCACAACAGATAAAGTAAGGCTGTCTGTAAAAATATCCATCCTGTACGCATCAATGGATCTGAACACAGCCTTCAATGGTTTCAGATTCTTTATCTGGCTGAAGTAAAGCACAAAGAAAATAAATGAACCTGCAAACCATGCCGCAACAAGCATAACAGCAAATATAAAAACAGATTGCGACTTATTAAAAGTTTTCACATTCAGCCCCTTTGTAATAGATGTCGCTCATATGCCTGACAACACCATCCCTGCCTACATGAACAACAATATCAATACTGTCCATAATGATTTTACGAAGAACATCAAAAGGAAGATTTTGACATTCTCTGTTCTGATAACATTTTGTCACCATCTGAATGATGGCATCTTTTGCCGAGGCCGCGTGAATGGACGTCATGCTTCCACTGTGACCAGAACCAGCAACTTTCACAAAATCCCAGGCATCGCCACCTTTAATTTCCGCCAGTAAAATTCTGTCAGGTTTCATTCTCAAACAGGATTTGATTAATTTCGCTGCTGTTATGATAGAGCCGGAATCACTGCCGGATTCCGAAGGGTAAAAAAGATGCACATAATTTTTATGAATAAAAAATTTGATTTCCTCCGCATCTTCAATCGTAATCAGCCGCGTATTCAATGGTATGAAATCGATAAGACTCTTCATATAGGTTGTTTTACCGGAACCCGTTGCTCCGGCAAATACAATGGTTTTCCCTGCTGCTACGGCAAGCTCCATAAAAGCAGCGATATTTCTCGCTCTGAATAAATCAAGAAGCTCATCATCGTATGTCCTGTGTTTTTTTCCTGACTGGACATAATCATAAAAACCGTTCGCCACATATTCTTTATGCGTTATCTGCCGTGTCGATGGTTTACGTATAGTGATTGAAATAGTATTTCTCTCACATGCAGGAGGAAAAACGACCTGTACACGTTCTCCTGATTCCAGTGTTGCTGAAAGTAATGGCTTGGTATCGCCGATTTCATCTCCCCGAAATGATGCCAGCGTCTGAGAAAACCGTTTACAAAAATCAAAGGTCACACCGTCATTATTATGGAATGTCCAGTCACCATTAATTTCCGTCCAGATTTCACCAGGACGGTTGACAGCAATTTCTGTTAGCCCTTCAATATCAAGAAAAGACTGGAATACTTGATTTTTATAAAAATCGAGCGATTTATTGCTAATGCTGACAGGAATAACGCCACTCATACTATTTTACCTTTAACTCATAGATATCAGAAAAATCAATGTCTTCCCCGACCATAATAGTGATTATGTCACCTTGGTTTTTATACATTGTTGGAGGAATATTTATCGAATTCTCAAGTGCGACTTTAGCCATTTCAGCCATTGCCTGTCGTGAGTTTTCGGTATAATCCACATTACGATCTTTACCAGGTGCATTATCCGCCGCCGCCGCCGCTACATCCTGAACCATACTGAGCATAAGAGAACCACCAAAACGCTCCCAGAAGTGAGAATCGATCCATCCATCAATGCCTGCTTCCCCCAGGGGACCAGCCGCTGCTGTATTTACCATATCGATTCGTTTATTATCAGGCGTCCGCAACTGCTCCCACATAACGAACATTCTGCCCTGTCCATGATTCAGCGTTCCGGTCTGGTAACGACCAAAAGCCTTAGTTCCCTGTTCCAGTAATTTTGTGTGGTGATTAGCACTCCATACATCTTCTGTAAAAACACAACTGATACGACCTGCAACATCAGAAACAAAGCGTGTGGTTAAAGCACACGGTATAAGCCTGTTTTCCTCAATATAGAGATCAGGATCGAGATTAATCGCAGTCACTTTCATTCCTGATTTACCAGGCACATTTTCTTTTGATTCTTTCCTTTCTTCCTGTGGCTCTGATGTCTGCGATGTCCTGCTGCTGCCACTCGCGCCAGTCTGACTCCCTCCCTGACCAGCAACAGGTATTGACAAATATTTCCTGAACCCCTCCTGTGGCACTTCTTTATGACCGTCAGAAACAGTATTACCAGAACCAGTAGCGCCTGGATTGATAATTGCTTTGTTCTCAACAGGGTCAAAATTCTGACCAAGACCAGTACGGATTTTACTGACCTGAGAAATGCTGGTATCGCCTGTTAATTCTGATGCTTTCTGCTGGTCATCTGCAAAATAATTTTTATATGTTTTCAGCGCAAAAATACCAATAACTAATACAGCCATCAGACCAAACAGAAAGCCAGAACGCATACGATTATTTTTGTTCCTGATATCACCGATATCATGAACGGGTTTACTTTCCAGCTTTGACTGATTCGCATCATCAACTAAATCATCTGTTTTTTTCATATCAGTCATTATTCACCTCAACACGTTCTACCGCAGGAGAAGATGTATTCCTCTGGTCGGTTAATACTTTTCCGAAAGATTTATTCACAACACCAACAACGCTGTTTCCATAGCGTAAAACAAATTTGTCATTAACGTTGTGGATAACCATGATTTTATACTTGCCTTTTGTTTCCACATTAAAAGCAAGTGTCTGTTCCTGACCATCTCTTACAGCAAATGGAGCTGGGAATACTTTCCCTGAGTTAAAACCTAAAAAGGTAAATATGCCATTATCATAAGCAAAATCAGGGGCGATACGACGACTGTCATATTTTTCATTGACTCGCATGAAATAATCCCAGTTTTTAGGCGCATCGGCTTTTTCAAAACTTTCAGAAATCAGTTTCTTCTGTCTGAGTTTTTCCTGTTTTTCTTTTGCCAGCCTTACTTCTTCTGCATTCTTTTTCGCTATTTCTGATGGATAGCGGAATTGTACAACATAAGCAGGTTGCGCTTGTTTTTCTTCTGACAGAAGGATTAGATCAAGACTGTAAATCCGCTTTGTTGTTCTGACAAAAAGATTCGTGTCCCATTCCTTTTCTGTTGGCTGGAAAACCTTTTTCAGTTTTTCGCCTTCATCGCCTTCCTGTTCCTGAACAACGGGACGCGGATTGATGTAAACAACATTATCATCGGTTGTGATTTCCCATCCGGCAGGAAAACCAGCCTTTGCACTGATAACAGCCTCACCTTCATCAAAAACAACTGATGTGAGAAATCCTGTCTTTGACCGGATAACGGTCGTATTCGCACCGTTATAACTCACAGTCTGCATCCTTGCATCAAATCCAGAAGGTAACGGAGTCGCTGCTGAATACACAAGCCCAGGAAGCAATAAACATGTAGCAATAAATAATTTCTTCATCATTCCCCCCTGACTTCCCGATCTGTCTGGTAACTGGTTACCGTAAAACCGAGAGGATTAAGCTCACGACTGGAACTTTTAACCGACTTTTCTGGTTCAAAACGATATGTCACACGAGCCGTCCAGTATGAAACTGAAACCTGTCCGGTCGTGAAGTTTCTCGTCGTTTTTTTAAAACGCACAGAGGCCAGTTTATCTGGCGCGGTTGCGTCAGAAATAATATTGGAGATGACCTCAACCGCAACGTAAGAACCGTTATTATGATAAATTTTATCAGGAGCCATATCGCTGTTATACAGACGAAGATAATCGTCCTTTACTGTATTCGAGCTATATAGCTGTACAGTCTCATAATCATACTGAAGAGACGGATAATTATAACCTTCACGTAAAGTAATATACGTGTTTACAAAATACCGCCCAAGCGCTTCAGATTGCAGGATCTTTTCCTGTTTAACCTGAGTAATCAGTTCTGTACGGCCTGTTTTTTCGCCAACAGCCACAATAGCAAGCTCTTTTTCTTTTAATGGCACAAGAACACAAATTGCAGCCCCAAGACATAAGGACAGTAATGATGCTGCCACTGCAACACGCCATGCATTTTTCTTAGACCGTTCATTTTCTGCATAGAGTTGTCTTTCGAAGGATTTAGCTGTCTCAATCTTCTTTTCGATTTTTTCACTCATAACTGATTACCTGGCTGTGGTTAATGGGTTCCAGTTCGCCGGAAACATCAGAAGGAAGGGTATTCCTTGTGGTACATCCGGAAATCTGAAACAGGAAAAACAAAAGAATCACACATCGCATAAATTCACCTTATTAAGCGTTCACGAACACCTTTAAGAGATAAAGGCCAAGATGAAGAAAAAGAATCCCACCAATAAGAAGCAAAAAGCGAAGATCCATACCCTTTCTCCATTTCCCCGCAAGCCCTAAACCAAGTCTTATTCCTGCGAAGCAGGTAAACACTCCTAAAAGAAGGATTAGGACAAAATAAAGTATCATGACAAAATAATGAAGCATGTCACAACCAGCTCTGACTGATTCCACCTAAGACCTTAAATAAGGTAATTCCCGTGATTAAAATAATAAGCTGGGTTATTAGCTTTCTCTTCCTGCTCCATCCGGAGGTGATATGTTTATCAACAAACGTCAGTATCCAGTTCAGGGACATCACATAAAAAAAACGTTTCATTATATTCATGCGGCATTCCTCGCTCGTGCTTTTTCCAGGGATGCAAGTCTTCTCGCCTTCATCCCCAAAGCACCTGTCGGAGCCAGCGCCTGATATCCCTTTTCACCCGCCCATTCAGCGGCTGTTCGCGCACCACGCCCCATCAGATTCCCTGCTTTCCCAGATAAAGAATTCATGCCCGTTCTTCCGGCCATCCCTAAGCCAAAACCTAAACCAGCGCGACCGCCAAGCATCAGAGACTTACCAGTAGCCATACCAGCAGCACCCAGCCCCATCATGGCTGCGCCCTGAACAGCACCTTCAACACCTGCACCTGCTAACTGGACAGCAAAACTTTTAGCTATAAGAACCAATAAAGCTCCCAACAATCCGGCTAAAAATCCCATTGCACTTACGGTCATAACATTACTATTGGGTGTCGCATTAGATACTTGTTGCAATATATCCCCCTGAAAATCCATAGCTATCCGAATTACTAAACTGGCAAATAACACAGTCAGGATGCTAGAAAATAGCGATTGCAACCAGTTATTAAACATAACTCTAATAAAACCAAACATCAGACAGAAAATAAATATTGGCGCTGTTATAATAAGGAATTTCATCGTAATATCGGCAGTTAAAAAAACAACAGCACTAATTGTCATTAAAATAAGTGAGCCAGCCCAAACAAGCGTCATACCTAATGCGCCAGCCAAAGGAATGAAATCAGTGTCTTTTTGATATACCTTTTCCGCAAGATTTTGTGTTTTCTCCCATAAGTTATCTAAGGTTTGCCATGCGCTAACTCCGCCAGAAAGCCCATCTTTCATGCCTTGCAATGCATTGGTTGCCGCTGTCAAATATCCATCTGCATTTGTTATAAACATGATTATGATCGCAAATTTTGATAAATCCCAAACTAAATCCTGCATCGGAGTCTGAGTTTTACTGGCGAGTATTTGATAGCCTTTCCATAGTACATATAACGTGACAGATGCTGTCACTAATGACATTATATCTTGTGTGAATTGACTTTGATAAGTAGATCCAACCTTATCAATTGCTTCCATAACGGTTGTATTATATTTAACAAAGAATGACATACCTTTTCCCTCATTGAATCGTAGGTATTGGTGCGTTCATCTGTTGTTGCTTATATTCAGCCCTTTGTTGTTCTTTCAACATCTCCGTGTCAGCCTGATTTTTACTATTCCAGACATCATACTGCATTTTTAACGACTGTGCCTGTAATGCGTTAGCCAAATCCTGGGATTCTTTCATATCCTTTGAAGCCTCAATTCGAGTACTTAAACTCTGAATCTGAGACATTGCACTTGATAACTGCTTATTTATCTCATTTCCCTGTTCAATACTGGCAGCCTTTGACACAATCCGTGCTTTACAGAGATTATCATTGCGTTCATAGCCTGTAGTGCACATATCGAAGGCTCCATACTTGCTGAACAGATTTTTTGCGGCTTTGTTGAATAAATCGAACTTTTGCTGAGTTGAAGGATCAGATCACGCATCCTCCCGACAACACAGACCATTCCGTGGCAAAGCAAAAGTTCAGAATCACCAACTGGTCCACCTACAACAAAGCTCTCATCAACCGTGGCTCCCTCACTTTCTGGCTGGATGATGAGGCGATTCAGGCCTGGTATGAGTCGGCAACACCTTCATCACGAGGAAGGCCCCAGCGCTATTCTGATCTCGCCATCACCACCGTTCTGGTGATTAAACGCGTATTCCGGCTGACCCTGCGGGCTGCGCAGGGTTTTATTGATTCCATTTTTGCCCTGATGAACGTTCCGTTGCGCTGCCCGGATTACACCAGTGTCAGTAAGCGGGCAAAGTCGGTTAATGTCAGTTTCAAAACGTCCACCCGGGGTGAAATCGCACACCTGGTGATTGATTCCACCGGGCTGAAGGTCTTTGGTGAAGGCGAATGGAAAGTCAGAAAGCACGGCAAAGAGCGCCGTCGTATCTGGCGAAAGTTGCATCTTGCTGTTGACAGCAACACACATGAAGTTGTCTGTGCAGACCTGTCGCTGAATAACGTCACGGACTCAGAAGCCTTCCCGGGCCTTATCCGGCAGACTCACAGAAAAATCAGGGCAGCCGCGGCAGACGGGGCTTACGATACCCGGCTCTGTCACGATGAACTGCGCCGCAAAAAAATCAGCGCGCTTATTCCTCCCCGAAAAGGTGCGGGTTACTGGCCCGGTGAATATGCAGACCGTAACCGTGCAGTGGCTAATCAGCGAATGACCGGGAGTAATGCGCGGTGGAAATGGACAACAGATTACAACCGTCGCTCGATAGCGGAAACGGCGATGTACCGGGTAAAACAGCTGTTCGGGGGTTCACTGACGCTGCGTGACTACGATGGTCAGGTTGCGGAGGCTATGGCCCTGGTACGAGCGCTGAACAAAATGACGAAAGCAGGTATGCCTGAAAGCGTGCGTATTGCCTGAAAACACAACCCGCTACGGGGGAGACTTACCCGAAATCTGATTTATTCAACAAAGCCATTTTTTGCCTGACTGCTTAATGCACCTTCGGGATTACTGGTAAAATCAGAAATATAACTGTTCCCCTGCTTATAAATATTTGTCAGTTCTGATTGCAGATTACTTAGTTCATTTGTGAATGCCGCAATATTCCTTATACCTGTTGCCGTTGCTAACTGGTCTTTATATGCCTGAATCTGACTCTGATAATGTTGCGCAGTTTCAGACCATTGTTTGAGTCGTTCTGTCCATCTTGCGGCTTCAACAGCCCATTCCGGACTGGCATCTACAGCAACCGGAATACCTGCGCTGCTATAAAATGAAGCCGTCAATAATGATATCAGCATAAATGTTTTTACACGTTTCATAAATTCACCTGTCAGATTGCCCGTTCGAGATATTCAGGAACCCAGTCATCAGGCTCCATTCCTTCATGATAAATACTTTCAAAAATTTCCAGATTATCTGCACTGGCAGACAATATTTTCAGATATCCACCAAGTCCCGATAAATCGAGTGTCGCAAGTGCTGAAAATGATTTACCATCTCCCTTTTTAAGACTGCTTTTTTTAATCAGGAATTGTCTCGACATTGGATCAAGATTTTTAACAATATTAAATTCTTCTGGTGTCAGCTTAAGCCCTTCTACATAGTCATTGTAATCGGCATCAGGGTTAGCCAGATAAATACTGGTGCTGCATACTTCAACCACAGCCCGTGAAATCTTATTCTTCAGTATTTCATCCGGAGACTGAGTTGCCGGAATAACCAGCCCGTTCAGCTTACGAATTGTTTTCAGCTTGTTATAGACAAAATCGCTGAATGCTTCATCCTGTAGCCATTTCCAGAACTCATCCAGGAAGATAACAAGACGCCGACCGTCCAGAAGCTGCGTAATGCGATACAGCAGATAGAAAGTAATTGGTGCACATACCATCGGATCATCAAGAAACTCGGTGCCATCAATGCCAAAATTATTGACATGCTGAATATTGAATGTGTCTTTAGCATTATCAAAAACCCAGCCATGAGCCTGACCATTAGCCCATTGGGACAAACGAAGGATAATCCCGTTCTCCTGCTCATCCCGATCATCTCTCTGCATAAGATGCTCAAGCATTCTGGTAATGCCATATTCCCGCATTTCGCCAGGAGGAAAATCCATCACAGCATCAACACTTTCGCTAATAAGCAATCTTTCTCTTGTCGATAATCTTTCACCATTTCTGGTACACAGAATCTCCATCAGTTGCTTGACAAAAATACGGTTACGTTTTGTTGCCTCCAGAGCAAAAGGATTCCATCCTGTCGGCTCACCGCTTTTTACGGTGTAATATTCCCCACCAAGCATTCGGATACATAATTCAGCCCCTCTGTCCTTATCAAGAAAGACACACGTTAACTTCTTATTTTTTGCAGAGTCAGCAAAAGTTTCGGGGTTATTGTATTTCTGTAATGAACAGGCAAGATATGACAGAAACATTGTCTTACCTGAACCCGCCGTTCCTATAACTTTAGTATTAGCAAGATTCTTTTCACCTCTTTCATCTTTAAACAGTACTGAGTTATGTAAATTCAGATAATACGCCTGTTTGCTTGGTGTTTTGAGAATAGCAACCGCTTCTGTCCAGCAGTTTTTATCGCGTTTCCCCTGGTAGAAATTATGGAATGATGCCAGTTCGACAAAATTTACATTCGATACCGGAGATAAACGCGGCCTTAAATGAAAAACCGCCGGAAGCTGGGCAAAATATGCCGCTGGCAATGACATGGTTGACAATGCCGGAATAATGCCCAGGTCAGTAAAGTCTGCCGTAATTTTACTTACAGATTCGTCAAGCTCCCTGATACTGTCCGCCATTACCATTAGCGTGAAATGGTAGTAACCAAAGGATATATCACCGGACACAATATCATTTTTTGCCTTTTCCAGTTCCTGCAATTGAGTAACCGCATCATCTTCTGTACTCTTTAACTGTTTTTCTGCACGTTTAATGGTACTCAATGCTTCTGATTTGCTCATGGATGTATATGAATGCGTAATAATATAGTCAGCATCAGAATACTGGAGCACATCAAAAACACCGGATGCAGTCTCACTACAGAAATCTTTAATTTCAATAGAACGAAAGAATTTATTTCCATCAATGCGGCATATCTGTCCGGTATCATGATTAAAAAATACATCCACTCCACCAAGAACGTTATACACCGGAGAATCAGTGACTCTGATTTTTTGCAACTTCCCTGTCAGAAGATAATTATAGAATGACAGTTGAGAAGAAAATACCTTTCCGTTCTCCTCATACATACCAAGAAGTTTACAGGTAAATTTATCAAGAGCGCCAGAGAATGTATTAATCATTTCATTCATTCTCTTCACATGAATGTTAATATCATCTTTCTTTTCTTTAATACTTTTTTTGCGTTTTTCCAGTTTTTCTACACGCCCGTCTGGTCTGTAGATCAGCGTAAAGTAAAGTGTGTTCCCCTTGAATTTATTTTTCTTCATCGAACCATAATAACAATCTGATATTATATCAGCATATTTATTACCTGATTTTGTGGTAAAGGCATCATAAAAACTCGCCCTGCATGAATGGTTATAAAATGAAACGGGCAGTCCGGAAAATGAACGAACAAGAGTGGCAACCTGTGAGTCAATAGTTTCTAACATCTCCGCAGAGATTGACTCAAAGTTAATCCCCATCAGTTGCCATGTCGCTACATAATCACCGTTCTTTGTTTTGACAATATTTTTATCAACATGGCTTGAATAGGGTATATATTTACCAGTAGTAATTCGCTCATTCAGTTTCATGGCATTAATAAACTCATCAATTTCAACAGCTTCATATTGTCCGGAGAGGAACGCTCGTGCGCCAAAAAAACGATTACACACTGAGTTTCCGAGCATTTTCAGCTTAAGAAAGTAAAGATTAAAAATGTGGTCGTCCTGCTTAGTTATCATTCTGAGAATAAAAACTGCGACAGGAATAGCCAGCCAGATCAGCTTGCTGATATAAACCCCCGCCAGAAATAACGCCCCTGCAACCACAGTAAGAGGGACGACAGGAACACCCACATACATAGCAGGGCGTGTCATCGCTTTATAAAGTGTAGACATACTATCGTCCCCGCTTTATTAGTTAACCATCATTGATGCAACTTCAGCCGCACTGGCGATAACAATTGCCCCGATGATGATAGGTGAGCATTCACGAATCGTGCTTCCACCAAACAGAACCTTGTAGCCGACCCACAGACAGGCAATAGTCACCGTGACCAGTGAAAGGCCACTAAGCCCTGTTTTGACCTTTTCCAGCAGTGTTTCCGCTTTTGAAAATCCATCCGCAAAGGCTGGTGATGCGACTGTTGCCCCGGCGACTGCCATAACTACCTTATTTTTACGCTGCATAACAGCAGTGACAGATGAACTGATACGATTACATACTGATTTCTTAAATGACATTTTATAAGTCCTGTTAATTAATAACTTTTGTTGGATGTGAGTTATCAACAAAAGCAGATTTCAGAATGGTTTCGGGCCAGATAACTGACGCATTGTGTGAACGATTTTTTCGCTGTTCTCCCCCGTTGCTTCTTGTACCTGGTACAACATATTTTTTTTCGTTCCCTGTATAACCAATTCGCTCAACATAACTTGTATTATTAAATTCTTTTTCTTTTCGCTTACCGTTACTAAAATTTCCTGTATAGTAACAACTAAGCGCATTCTCCAGGCTCCTCCCTCGTTTATAACAATCCACGATAATCTTTTCGAAAACAGACAAGTTTTCACACGGATCAAGGAGTTTTTCTGCGGACGTGGAATAAAAAGAAAAATTACTGCTGGTAATCTGCATCAATCCGACAGAATAACGTCTTTTTCTGTTTTCTATTTCTCTGATAACTGTAAGAGCTTCCTCCTTACTTTTGGGCATATGACTGATAAAACTTTTGCCATAGCTACCGCGTTCCCTTTCAGGAATAATTTCAGCCACAGCATAAGGATTGAAGCCACTCTCGACCCGTGCAATATCATTTATCGTATCCGGATGAACTGACGCCGCACACAGCAACAAGGCTGGGAATAAAGACGCCATAGCTAACGCTCCATATATCCATCAATACGCATACTCTGCATTAATAAGTAAATAATTTGCTTCCTCTTACTAAGCAAAGATGTTTTCGTTTTCTCTTCGATAAATGCATTCAACCTGGGATCGAGTTTTATCGTGACATAAACCCCTTTTTCCGATGACTTATCTGGTTTCTCCTTCATTTAATCAATCCACTATGGGCTATAGCAATGGCAAAAAATACCATTGACAACACAAGAATCTCACATTCCATTTTTTAACTAATCCACTATGGACATGTTTTAGATTCGTTCTAGATGCAAATAGGATTATCAAAATAAAGAGACTACACAACTACAGAAACTTTAGTGGACACTCATCGCAATTTATGTGAGGACACAAAAAAACCGACCATCTGGTCGGCTATAATTTAGTATCAACACCTGCTTGGGTTGTATCTTTTAATTAATTTGAGGCACAGGCGCATCTTGTTGCTGATTCTTGTACAACGCAGTCTTGGCGTTTTTACAATTATCCGATACGTCGCCTGACTTCTTACACTCTTCAACCTTCGAGATCGCTTCCTCCGGATGATTTCGCCACCAATCAACGGTCTTGATTTCCTCACCACAACCACTCAATGCAATTGAGAACAAAACCAACGAAAGAATTCTTGTTTTTTTCATATAACTCATAATGTTATGACTCCCTTGTTAATAAGATTGCCATCATCCTAAGAAACGCAGTTGTGCGCACTCCTACCAGAGTTGCACTACCTACGGCTCTTTTTACCAGATTCAAATGATACATAACACCATCGGTCGTGATCCCTTTTTCTGACGCAATTTCCTCAACTGTGCAACCAATTACATACATCACTGCAATATCTTTCTGTCGTTCAGTTAACTGAACCTCTGGAAAGATTTGATGAAGTTGCGAAATGCGTATAGCATCATGCTTAGTCATGATAACCTCCCATGTAGGTTGTTGTGATTAGCAGGTGAGCAAAGTAGCCGCTTTGTTCACCTGCGCCGAAATCAAATTAAAATCCCAGGCCTTTCCAGTTCCTCTCTTGCTGTATTCTTAGTTTTTTATGTTCTTCTGAATCCTTTGTAAACCCGTGTTCAAGAGCAAACCCGATATTGTGACCTTGCTCATGTTTTCTGGATAGCTGCTTTTTAACGTCGCTCTCTTCCGGCTGCCTGGTTTCACGCTCATGAACCTGACGTTCTCTGTTCCGCTCAAGGGCAATATTTTCAATCTGCCAGTTATTGCGATGCGTTTCCCTGTAGCCTGCAACAGTTCCATCATCATTAAACATCGGGCTACGTACAAGCGTAGGAGCCAGTTTTTTAACTTTGATAAGCGTTCCTGGCTGGAGCTTTTCAGACTCGAAATGATTTTTCAGGTCTTTACCCCAAATCGTAACCTGCTTTCCACCTTTTAAAGTTTCATAAGTGAGGAAAGGTGTTCTTTTTTCCCCTGCCTTATTCTGATATGAAGTCTCCCCAAAATCCACAACCTTGTAAACATTCCGGAGTCTTTTCGGATTTTCAGCCTGTAATCGCTCAATCTCCCGTTTACGTTCGGGATCTTTTTTCCATGTAGCGGTAACATCATATCCCATACCTTTCAGTTTTCTATGAAAACCGTTTCTGAACTTCCTGGTTTCAGACTTAGTAAGTCTTAATCTCCTTCCTGTTTCTTCATCACGAAGTTTAATATTAACATGTACATGAGGATGATCTTCTTTATCATCATGGTATACGGCAACGAAAGCATGGTTTGGATAAGTCTCTTTAAGAAATTCTATCGTAGCTTTCAGAGCGTCTTCCCTGCTTACTCCAGCTTCTGGTGGTGGTGAAAAGACCATGTTTTTCACATGATCGATGTTTTCTCCACGATATGTTCTGGAGTAATCATTTCCTTTAGATAAAGTTGAAGTAAACTCCCTGTTAAAGTCTTCTCCTTTCCCTGTTTGCTCGGAACCTTTTCCATCATAACAGTAAGCCTCAAGTTCACCATTACGGGTAATGTAATCAATACCGTTTTTGATACCTGCGGCAGTTTTCCCTGAACCTGTGATTTTAAAAGTGACTTCTTTTGTTGGCGTCCAGGTATATGCTTTCTTGTCTGTGCCATGTCTGACTTTATGATTAAAAGCCGATTTACTGGCATGTATATGTCTTCCCGATAACTTAGGAGATTTCGGATCACGCCCAGTCCCTTTAGCGCGTTTAATACGGTATTCCTGTTCTACATACACACCCATAAATCACCCAAATCTGTTAACAACACTCTTGGTTAACGTTTCAAGTTTTGAATCAATTTGCTTACATAGTTCAATCACTTCAACAACGTCTTTTCTGAAATCAGGATCGTTAACCGTGCAAAATCTTTCACCTTTTATGATAAAATGAATGTTGCGACCAACACGATCTACAGCAGTTGATAATTTTTTAAGTTCCTTAACTTCATCAGGGTAAAGACAGACTTCATTCTTTAACAAAGACTGACGCACACGAATAGCAATTTCTCTGCTCATGCTCATGCCGTGAAGGGCTGCATTACGTTTAACAAGTTCTATTTCATGAGGGTATAAACAGGTTTTAACAGCCTTTGATGATTCATTGCTGACGGGTATATTTGATGGTTGAACATCAACATTAAGTACATTATGCCTGGCAAATGTATTGATGCTGGTAAACCCACTTGATATAGCGTTATGCTCTGCAAGTTTTAACTCATCATCACTAAGTCTGAACGCTATCATCTTCATAACTCACCCCAACAGAGCCTGCGGCAGGCACAGGCAAAAACATCGTTTTTGGACAATCATGGATAAAATGTTAACATTTTGACCATGATTGTCTATCCTGCATTGATTGTACCATATGTGGCACTGTGCCTGGCTATAAAATCGTCGCTGCATATGTCCAGATTTCGTTGCTGAAAGGTTCTTTCGTCTTCGACCATCTGGCAAATGTATAGCTGATAGATTTGTGAAAGAAAAAACAGGCCTGACAGGGCTGGGAATTGTTACGGCTTCAGCCGTAACGCTTTTTAAGTCCTCGCTGCGCTGCGGGGCTTCCGGCGCAAAGCGCCTCCCATGCCCTTACAGGGCATAAAAAAACAAGGGCAATTAAGCCCCTGCGCGATGATTGCTGACTTCTTTTTCCAGAGCCTTATTAACAAAGGCATTCAACGATAAGTCTTCTTCCATCGCCATTTCTGCTACCCGACGATGCAGTTCTGGATCAAGCCTGACGTTAAACACGCCTTTAAACGGGGTATCAGGTTCCTTTCCATCCTCCACACAAGACTGTAAATACAGATCAACAGATGTTTTAAACTCCTGTTCCAGTTCAGCTAATGTAGAAGCCTCATAAGTTACCAGGTCCCGAATAAACGCCAGTTTTCCATACAGGACATTATTTTCAAAATCGGGTTCAACCGTGCCTAAATATCCTTTATATTTTAAATGTTTCATAATAATCCAGCCTCTTTCAGATTCTGTTTAATTGCTTTCAGCGTACCACCTTTGATATAACTTTCCGGATGTGGACGATGCATTAATATGGTGTGATTGATTTCAGCATTGAAAAACCGCACTCTTGACCCCTGCATTTCCTTTTTGACATATCCCAAAGAGGAAAACAAAACGACCAGTTCATCCCATTCAAACGTTTTTTTACTGTTTAAAAACTTTGCCAGTAGCTTATCTGTTTTCCCCATAAATCCATCCCCTATAGATATGCAACTAATTATAGTTACACATAGCATTTTTGTCAAAAAATACAAAGGGGGCAGAAAGCCCCTTTTTTTATTTAAAACATTTCATACCCTTGCAGGTAGTTTAACCACCACCGGAATTGATCCCATTCACTAAATTTCATTGCCGGGATTCTGGTTTCCCAGCCTTTGACAAGGGAATCAGCAAGCTGTACGATCTGCTGCGTTGACATTTAAAAACCTCATTCAGTTTTGATTGTCGATAACGTGATCAGGTTGGTGGAACAACCTGATCACACCTTGAATAGTCAGTCATTACCCTCCTTCTTTTCTATAGTTACTGTGTATCCGTAAAGGGTCAAAATGCGATAAGCATCCAACGCCTCACGCTCACTTTTAAATGTTCTGACTTCGTGTAATCCATTCCCTTTATCAAGGGATACACAAAACTCATAATCTTCTTCTACTTCTATCTTTTTAATTAATTTATCAAGTTCGGCTAATGTTCGTTTTGGCTCAAAAAGAAATGTGCATTGTACAATGGCGTTTAAATCTTCCCGATCAAGCTCTAACAGAGCATCATTATAAGCAGCTTTAAAACAGCGATTATTACGCAGATCAGATGCAAACTGCATTGCGGCTTGTTTTAACGTTTTCATGAATTTCCCTTGCATTGATGTTAATAGACAATTTCAGAATCAATATTGAAATTTCCAGAAAATGCAGGGTTCCCCCCTGCATTTATAATGCTTAACGAAGGCACTCAATAAAATCTTTAAAACTCAAGCATTCATCGCCATCTTTTAGCGAATCAAAATATTTTTCATATTCGTCCCTGTAGAAAAGGACTAAATCAACATCACTCTGCTTAAGTTCGCCAAACTGAGGAACAATTCCGGTTTTATAGTCACGAATTTTATTGTTATCAGTAAATATGACAACATACTGTTGTCCCGTATCCTTATGCATAAGGATAATAGTGCAAAGCGTTACTCGTTCGAATGTGAAAACATGATTAGTGGTTGAAGTAAAAACAGATGAGCATTTCATTTTAAATCTCCTGCCCTGCTGGGCTATTGTGAGAGGGGCCATTCCCCTTTCGATGAAACAATAATACGACTTTCAAGTCGCACCTGCAAGTGTTCTCCCGTTTTTTTACTCGATAAGTGATTGTTATCACGTTTTTTAATCCGCGTAAGCGGATGGAAGGGGCGAACGAAAATACCAGGGCAGCACAGGAGCCACATCGCCCCGAAGCGCGGCGCAGCCGCTGATGAACGTACCAGGGCGCACAGGACATCCCTTCACCCTGCAAAGCCCAACTGACCAGCAGGCTATGATTATGCTGATTTGCGCCGCAGAATGCCGCAGTTAGCGCGAGCGCAAGCGAGTTTACCCCGCCCTGGTGCATTGCAGCATGGCGGGGCGCTGTACTGCGCGTGTGAGCGTCAGCGAGCTACGGGCGCAACTCCAGGTACTAATATAAAACCATCACAGGTCATTTTATTTTGACTCCCTTTTGCAGAGCACGTATTCAGGATGTTCTCCTGCAAGTAACAAAAGAAACTCAAACTCAACCAGTGACAGACTTTGACTGTTTTGAGTATTAACCTCCTCTTTTTTCTGCCAGGTTCTTAGCCCAACACCATAAATATGACTGCATTCTTTCTGTGTTAATCCTGCTTTTAAACGTAATTTTTTTACATTTTCAGGTGTATTATCGGGTTTCATTTAACATAAACTCCTTAATTAAATTCTTAACTGGCGTCTCATCGTCTTCCCTTAATCCGGCACACGTAAAATCAATATGTTGTAATTCATTCTCATTCAGTACGGCATCATACAATGTAATTTTCGTAGTTTTGTTCCCGATTTTAACATTTGTTCTGGCTTTTATCCTTTTTGTAAGCCTGTAATTGTCACCTTCTTTTTCAAGAAAATAAGTCACATCACCTTTATTTTTTCTCATAACTGTTTCAAATACCCTGTAATTTTAACAAGTTGATCTATACTCAAGCCCCGAATCTGTAAATCATAACTGTCGCCCTGTTCGGTGACTTTACCGTTCAATCCGTTTTCAGCTTTAAAGCCTATCAATGCCCCATACCAGCTTTCAAGCTGGACAAGTTGCGATAACATACCTTTCAGGATCAGAATTTCGTCCTTTTTTTCCACCTGGTGTTTCTCATACTCAATCGCCTGTAACACCTCCTGCGAAGCATTTACCAGAATTTTTCGCTCGATATCGGCTGCAATATCAACGGGATTCCGTTTTCTGGATAACGTGCAAACATGATGCGGACTACGCCAGGAGCGACTATCCACACTCCCCACAACAGAAAACCGGCCTTTTTCCATCCGAATATGCACAGAGTAATTTTTAAACTGCGGTGACGTCAGTTTTATACGAGACGAACAATCATCAAGTTTGTTCACGCGCCAGCCGTTCCCCAGGATACGGCAGACAACTTCAAAGACAGGGTGATATTGTTCAAAAAAAGAGTTCATCTGTTTCCCTTTTTGCTACGTGGCTGCTGTTCCCGTCTTTTTGGGTTCGATGCCCCAAAAGACGGGCTGGCTATAATATCGGGGGCTTCTCGCCCCCGTTCTGGTTACGCTCTGGTTTCCACGCGTTGCCACCCTGTCGCCCTGCGCTGTCCGGTTGTACCGTATTTTGCGCGGATTTCTTCTATCGTGTGTTCTTCACGATTCCAGTAACTTTTATGTTCGTCTGGACGATAAAACCATTGTTTTTTCTTTGCCGCCCATTTACACCCGATTTCTTTCAAAGTTTCCTTATGTGTAAGGGTTTCTCCACTAATCCAGACCCAGTTACCTATCACTTCAAATACCAGACCAGATAAACCAGAAAGAACATTTAATACTTTTTCCAGGTCATCACCGTAATTATATCGTGCATGTTCATCAGTGCTCTGGAACTGATTTATTTTATCAATATTTGCCATCAATACATCAAAAGCTGCATTTACCGCTTTCATCAGTTCAGCCCCTAACGGGTTACGATCTGGATGATATTTTAAAGCGGCTTTTCTGTATGCTGCTTTGATATCTTTTTCAGTTAATTCGCCGGATAATCCAAAAACGTTTAATGCTTCCTGGATATTCATTTTTTAAATCTCCTGCCCTGCTGGGCTATTGTGAGAGGGGCCATTCCCCTTTCGATGAAACAATAATACGACTTTCAAGTCGCACCTGCAAGTGTTCTCCCGTTTTTTTACTCGATAAGTGATTGTTATCACGTTTTTTAATCCGCGTAAGCGGATGGAAGGGGCGAACGAAAATACCAGGGCAGCACAGGAGCCACATCGCCCCGAAGCGCGGCGCAGCCGCTGATGAACGTACCAGGGCGCACAGGACATCCCTTCACCCTGCAAAGCCCAACTGACCAGCAGGCTATGATTATGCTGATTTGCGCCGCAGAATGCCGCAGTTAGCGCGAGCGCAAGCGAGTTTACCCCGCCCTGGTGCATTGCAGCATGGCGGGGCGCTGTACTGCGCGTGTGAGCGTCAGCGAGCTACGGGCGCAACGCGCCAGAATCTGCTCTATGTTAATGCTAATGTATGCATACATTAGCATTAACACACGCATCTATCGCATCGCCTTTGGATGTGTATTAATACACACCATTAAACTATTACCAGTACGCAATTGTACGATTTGCCGATTAAATACAGGTGAACGTCGGGCGGGATAACTGCGGTTTTGATGGCATGGAAATTCCCCGCTTAGGGGAACTGGAGAGATTAGTGGCTGGATTTACTGAGAGTGAACTGTAATCCGGCTACCGATGTAAGTTGTGCAAGCGTTGTGATGGTCGGGTTACCGTTGGGGGATAATGCGCGGTAAATACTCTGACGGGCAAGGCCAGATTTCCTGGCAGCTTCGGAAATCCCCCTCGCGCCTCGATTACCTGACGTAGCGCAACAAGAAAACCACCTAAACCACCAGGCTCGTTTATTTCTTCCAGGGCATTAGCAAGATAAGCATTTGCATAATCAGGATCTGCACGTAGTTCTTCAATCATGGCGGCGTTGTGCTCAACGGCTGCCGGATAATGATTTTTCTGCGACTTCACATTTTCGTCATATGCCATTTCCACAACACTCTCTAAAAAATTCAGCGCATATCTGCGATCTGATAGACTTCGCTGCTTTCCCTTCTTCCAACGGCAATAACAAGTAAAACGACTTTCTCATCAATGACTTGATATACAAGTCTGTAGCCAGATGCACGAAGTTTGATTTTATAGCGATCAGCATGACCATGTAACCGGGCTGCGGGTACGCGTGGATTTTCCAGCCGTTCTGCCAGTTTCTTTTTGAATTGTTCACGGATGGTGTGGCCGAGTTTCTGCCATTCCTTCAGTGCTCTGCGGTCAAAAGCCAGTTCATAGGTCATCCAGGTTAACCTTCACAATTTCCGGGTTTTTCATGCGCTCATCAGCAACAGCGTTTAACTCAGCATCTTCAGCGAGTTCCCGATAGTAGGCGTAAAGTTTTGGTGGAACGCAATAGAACGCCGGTTCGTTTCGGTTCAGGATCGCAACAGCGTCCCCTTCACCTTCAGCTACGGTTCCCATAGGATTTTTTTTCAGGTCAGTAATACTGGCCGCTGTGGTTGTCAGAATTTGATAGCTCATAAGCCCTCCGCTTGTCTCATTGGCATAATAGCATCTTTAAAAGCACTCTTAAAAGTGCTTATTAAAAAACATCAGAACAGGTGAGATATGGCTCTTTCCGACATCGCCTTAAAACGCTCTGTAACGCGTTCTAAGTGATTTTTTTTATTTTGCATGGTTTCCCTCATGGTTGTACCGAACGAAGCGGCAGAGCGCGATTCAGGGCTTCTCTGTGTCATTTTGGGGAGGGGGCATTACTGGATCTGTTGATTTATGTATCGTTGAAATGATGTGGTCACATAAATCAATTGGCAAAAGAACATATCATGTTGATATTAAAGGTATTTTATTGAAATATGAGAAGATCCTCGGTTAGCAAAATGAGGATCATAATTAAAAGAACTCTTTCATAGTATTCAATAAAATCAGTTAGTTATATTAAACCGCCCTCGGAATGAAATATTCAGGTTGTGACTAAACATGAGAACTTTCTCGGTCTTCACAGGATCAGATTCTGATGAACAGAAAGCCTCTGTAAGCGTTTTTCGCGCCTCTCATGCCTGAAGGGCATTTAAACCCCGTTTCGTGCGTCTGAGCGTGTTTTAGAGGCTATCAAGCGACTCATCACCGAAGGAACAACAACAGAATTACCAGCGATATGTGAGAAATGACTCCGCTCGCCGCAGTCGAACGACCGAGCGTAGCGAGTTAGTGAGCGAGGAAGCGGAATGTCTTCGATGCAGCATATGAATCCGTACGCTCTGGTCTGACCTCATCTTGTGATTTTGCTGATTTCAACTCAAAAAATTCACAATGCGCTCTATTCTTTTTTTCTAATTTCTTTTTTCTAAAAGATAGATCACTCCTATGTTACATATAATATTTCCTTTTTCAGGGCCGTTTTTTCTTTTGTTTTTCAATTAATTGTAATGCTAACTAGGGACAGATTTATGGTTAAAAGGGGACAGATTTATGGTTATTTGCGTTTTTATCAGGGGACAGATTTATGGTTAAAAGGGGACAGATTTATGGTCAACTAGGGACAGATTTAGTGTGGATAACTTTTTTATCCACAGGCTGTGGATAACTTTTTTAGATTCAACTCGGATTCGTTATGGATTCTCTATGAATCTGAATTGGATTAGTGAC